>JADJGZ010000007.1 GCA_016707785.1 Bacteroidales bacterium
ACAGACAAACTGCTTTTGGATTGAAGCTGAATAAGATAGGCTCCAGAACTCAAATCACTGATATCCACCATTGATGCCCCTTTTTCCAGCTGTACTGATTTTACCTCAATACCTGATAAGGAGCTTATCCGGATAATAGTATTCTCAGATACAGTGGGATTGATAAACAAATGATTTTGAGCGGGATTCGGATAGATTTGTAATGTTGTGGGATGAATACCTGGAGGCATGCCTGTATTCAGACCGTATTGAGTTTAGCCAGGTAGGGATAATAGTAGGATGGATTAGTATAAGTACAGGTGTCGAAGCTGAGTTCGCCATGCCCTATACCTGTTACATAGAGGTTCTGATCCGCTCCGCTCGCGATGGCCAGGCCATAGCTGTATGAAGAGGAACTTGATGACTTAGTCCAGACTGCCTGCCCTGTTGAAGAAATATGCAGTAACAGGCTTTCATACGCTCCAATAGTACCCTGTGAAACCACTCCATTGTCCCAATCCACAGAACCTCGCAAAAGACCTGTAAGGGTAACTGAGTGGTCCTGGTTTACAATAAAAGGACGGGTTTCTCCCGGAGAAGCATCCCCTGTCATGACCTGCGGAACCTCAAAGCCCCATTGAATATGCCCCTCCTGATCGAAACAGCTGAGGAAAATGTCATACACCCAGCTGGGGCCATTAAATGTCAGTGTATCGAGAGTAGTTTGAATGTTCAGTATGCCACCCATCATAACCATACCATCATTTCTTATATCAAGATAGGGCGAAATACAGGTTATATCCTCCATAAACTGGACCCATAGAGGCAATCCTTCTGCTGAGTATTTCACAAGATAGATGCTATAAGAAAACGGAGCAGGGAAGCTGATGCCACCAAACTGACTGCCTGCATCCGGACAGGAGCCCGCTACAAATATGTTACCATCGCTGTCAACTGCAACTGAAGAGGCGATACCTACGCTAAGCTGTTCAATATCTTTAACGAGATCACCACCGGTATCAAATACCGATACATTTGAGCTTAACCAGCTTGAATGGGCAAGATAAAGGAATCCATTTCGAAATGTGAGATCTTCAGGCACTGCATCCGGAAAAAGCTGCGAAAGGTCCTTAACCCAGTCGATGCTGCCTCCGTTATTGACTTTTAGGAGGAATCCATTGATAAAAGGGCCACTGAAAGCTAATTGTGTACCATCCCAGAAATCAAGATCAGTGATATACTGACCGATAAGGTAAACGTTGCCAATATCATCAGTAGTTAAATCACTCAGCAAGGCACTGCCGGATATTTCATAATCATCGAGCAATTCACCGGCTGAATTGTATCGACTAAGAAAAAGATTGCCCATGGCCGACTGATAACTTTGCACAAATTCTTTTAGGCCTGAGAACCAGATATTCCCTTGAGAGTCAGTAGTAACTGAAAAGTTAAGACTGCCGGGATTCATTGAGTAATTGATATCCCTGCCTTTGATCCATTCGAAGGTTTGCGCCTTAGAGCTTGCAATCAGCAGAAAAGTGAGGAAAAGTAGTATGATATTTCTCATGGGAAGAATTTTTCGTTGTTAGATTGATGTTTAATGAAACTGATGGTAACCATCAATTTTAAGTTGGATCAGAACATGCCCAACATTTCAATTGTGCCCTCCAGTTGTCGGATTCGCAAATTGAAAGAGCATTGTTAGTATAAACAATTCTTAATTCTGAAAGTTTAGATTGGTTCTAATGCGGTTATCCAGAAAGCGTTCATCAACCATTTGCTGGTATTCCTGATTTCTTGCTGATTAAAGCATGTATTGCTCTGAAACCTTCTAATTGATTTGAGGCATGCTTGCTGAGCCAGGCTGAAAGTAACCCGAATACTTTTCTTTCCTGACCCTGGTATGCTTCATGAAGTTTCGTGGCATCATCTCCATACCTGGCTGGATCAGTAAGTTCTGCCCAGGGTGTCCGGGCGTCTGATTCCAGGGTGCAGATCAGTCTCCAGAACAGTGTTGCCAGTTCATACTGTTCTTCTGAACCTTTGGAAGGATGCAGTATTTGAATAGATTCCAGTTCGGTGAAACCTGATGTTTGAAATAATGATATATAACTTAGAGTATCCTCATTAAGCCCCGGATCAAGGGTTTCACATAAGGGCTCACTACTCCTGCTGCTGAATAAATTTGATGCTACCGTGCTGACCAGTGAAGATTCCGGCTTTTCTCCTGCCAAAATATGTGATAACAATGATTTTAGTGTGTCTATTTGTCCCAACAGACTATCTTTCAATATACTGATGTTAGCCAATCCAGTGGAGTCCGGTTGTATCGGCACAGATTTCTGAAAGGTATTAGCAGCAGTTTCTCTTTGATGGGCATCCGGTTGTAAAGATTCAAGATACAATTGGCGGGCCTGTATGGGTGTATAACCTGCTTTTACCCATTTTTCAATACTTTTCAAGGGCGTCTCTCTGAAAAGATGTTGCCCCTGGATATAAAGTCCCGCTAATACGGCTATGGATGCAAAAATTCCCATGAAGGCAATACGATAGGAAGGTCCGGGTAAGTTTTGTGTATAGTTGCCCAATGCACGTCCGGCATAAGTGATAAGTGCAATAGCCAAGGTCATGCGTATCCAGTCGTTATCTGTCAGGCCAATAACTAAGCCTGCAATAATTCCTATCCCTAGACCTTCAAGGGAATCTTTCAGATATTCCGTCATCATCAATATTCACCAAATGTACAAAGCTCTGTTGAAAGGGTGAACAGCATGAATTTCTTCAAATAGTCATCTTCCACCAAGCGATTCGGATCAAATTCAAGGTTGATAACCAGCAAATCAGGCCCGCTTACTTCTGCCATAAAATATAAAGTTCTTCCACTTCCATCAGCCGCCAAACGGGTAAGGAAATAAGAAGCAGACTCATTTTCATCATCCTCTACAATTTCATCTGCAGTTTCAGGGTCAGCTACCCAGTCTGTAGGAAGGAAATTCTCGATATATACATCATATACATTCTGCTTTGCCGCTGCATAATTCTCTGAAAAAAACGGAAGTGCATCATAGGTCAGGGTTTCATCTTCATTGGAAGAGTAGAACCAGCCGTCCTCAACCTCGAATATGGCATCACCTGGCACAGCTATAGTGGCTCCGGTTTCATAATCCTCATAAATGTTAAAGGTAGCTCCCGACAGGTCAAGAGAAAGGCTGTTTGTGAGTTCCTGCATCTCCCTTTGTTCTTCGGCTGTCATGGTTGAGAAAAGGTCTTCATAGCTGGCAGTCCAGGTAAGTGTAACGGATTGTTCTCCATTTTCAACGGTATTCTCTTTAGCTTCCCTTTGAAGTTCCATGATTTCTTCAGCTTCACTGGCATCGGCATCAACAGTGGTTCTGTTGCTATATAAGCTTACCTGTAAGGAAGGGGAGGACGGAATTGGGTCTATGGAACTGGCTAGCCTGGGAACATAGAAATTAGCGGGCATAGCCCAGTTGATCCTGGCAGCGCCGCCACGAAGTCCGCCATCGGCGACTCCTACTACCGCACCATTCGATGACATGATAGGTGCCCCTGAATGGCCCGGTTGTATAGTGGAACTAATACGAAGTATTTTGGCAATGGGAAGAGGGTACCCCTGGTCCTCCAATTCTGACTTTAGCTTATTGCCTGTAAGTATACTGTTCAAGGTTGGTGATTTCTCCAGACTCCTGGAAAGACGAATGTCGTCCCCTTGCATCGTATTTACTCCGTGAGGGAATCCCCAAACATATAACTCTTTACTTGAATTTGGATCAGCCTCTTGCAGTTGCAATGGACTCAATCCAAGGTCAGTACTGATCCGCAATAATGCCAGGTCCGCTTCCTTGAGCACTTTATAAATCACTGCCTTCGAGGATTTATTCCCTTCCCTGTAAACCATAATATCTTCTGCTCCGGTTACAGCATGCAGCGCTGTGACAATTAAAGTGGGCTCTTTCCAGCACCAGCCGGTTGCCACACCAAGATCCTTCACCTCTTTACCCTTTTCGGTTCGGACGTAGTGGGTCTTAATTTTTACTACCGATGCTTTTGCACTCTCCAGATCAGAACTCTGAGCATGCAATACCATGGGGAAATAAGCAACAAACGCAATCAGAAATGTTTCGGGTAAATATCTTTTCATAACTATTTAAATTTTATGAACATTATTCATTTTCTATCTTGCATACCAGTTCAGCCAGCTTTGGTAAAATCTTCTGACGATGCTCCGGGCTTAGTTTGGAAAGTTCCTGAACTATAGTATTTAGTGACGGTTCTTTTTGCCATAATTCAAAATCTGTCCCAAGTTTGCAATAGGCAGTCCCTTTTTTACCTAACTGGCAGAATAACTTATTTAATCCCTTAAGGAAAGCAAATCGTTCCTGCTCCGGGATGGTGTTTGCTATTTCACTAATAATTGGTGTCATGATTTTGGGATCCAATGCTATCAACTCTTTTTGTGCAGCATCCCAATCATTGTTCCACTGGTCGGGATCAGTAGCGCCACATAGCTCTTGTGCTTGCTCAGAACTAAATAAATTCGACTGGTGTGCCCGTTGGACTTCAGTTACAGGTCCTAATTCACCGGTATTCGGATCGATCCCAAGTCGCTGGAACAGCACAAGTTTTCGGGCATGATCCGGTGCGAACCCTGCATCTGTGTAGCCTTTAACACTTTTGGCCACACTAATTGTAAATACTTCCTGCGTTCTGACAAACATACCCAGGAAGATACCTGCCACTACAGCAATCCCAAACCATCCTGCCCTTAATGCAGTAAAAAGTGTGTTTTCCTTCTCTTTCTGGTATTCAGCCGACTCCATGCCAGCAAAACTACGTTTATCGAAACCCAGGAAGGCCCCAAGCATGGCAGTGAGAATTCCAAAAATAACCTTGACTACTTCAGAAACTGAGAGCCCCATAATGACTCCAAGTAATAAACCCATGCCAATACCTGATAAAATGGTAGCCCGCTGTATACTACCATGGAGTTTTTTTTCGTCTTTTTCCATATGTAATTTTTTTAAATGTAAACTTGATGATACCGAGCCTGATGTATACGATGCCCTTATTTGACAGGTACTCTGAGGATGGATGGAGTGGTGTGGGAGTGCACCCGGTTAGAATGATGTTTATACAAATATAGATTCAATTATATTAAATTAGACTAAATAAAAATAAATAATTTACAATAAATCATTGTCATACTGGTTAAATGTCAGTTTAACAGGATATTAAGGAGTTTAACTTACCCCAAAAAGAAACTAGTGAAAAATTGGCGGTAGGATCAATGATTTAATTTAATTCGGATCAGTTCCTGGATATCAGGGAGGATCTCACCATTATAAACAGCTATTCTGATTCCCCTTCCTTCAGCATACACTCTTGCGGAGGCCAGTTCTGTCCTGATATCCGCACCCAATTCACTGCTGAGTATAAGGTCAGTAGCTTTTTGCCCGAAAACAAATGCCACCATAAAATACTTCTCTCTTGGAAGAAGATAGATAATTGCTCTCTTTTTATCCTTCACCCTGAAACTCCAGCCATATTTTGCCCCGGGAAAGTTCCATTGATCCTCTGCGGCAGGGTATTGTTCATGAACATATTGTCTTAAAGCAGTCCAGAGTGGATAGGTGTTTTCCAATGCTTCTGCTAAAATTTGTTCGGAAGGAGGCTGGGATTTGTCGGAAAAAACGCTGGTTTCCATGAACTTAGTCTAATAATATTTGATTCTCAGATGAAACTCATGCAAGTAAAAGTAAGAAAAGGTTCGTTTGTCTTTCGCTTTTGATTCATGAATTCTGTCTGAAAGTATCAATGACACTAACAATTCACTTACTTAACATCTGTGTTTGTAACCTCGAATGATTTGATGATGAGGGATGCCAAAAAAGCCTCCAGCAGACTCAGTGGAATGGCAAGCCTCAACAAATCAAAAGGGAGTAAATTCATATTTCCTAGCACAACCCACATTAGCACAAAGGCGACAAACCAAGAAAGGAAAGTGGTTTGAGCCAGGCTGAATTTCCTGGAGAGGATAAATATGGTAATAGCAAATAGGAAGGACCATACTCCCCACATTACTCCATTTATTGGATCAGAAGGGAAGATGAGTCCCATCCCTTTATAATGATTAGTCCAGTAGGATTTTAGCAGAATTTCATTTCTCAGGAATTCTGAGCCGCTAATCCATAGAGTTGCCAATAAAATTGATAAGAAAGGTCTGATAGTTCTCATATTAAAATTTCATTTGGATGAAGTTACGATAAAAATGAAGGAGAAGGTTTATAAACAGCAGATTTTCCTTCAAAGTCTCAGTTTCCTTATCAATCAGTTATTAATCTTTATGAATTTCCCGTGCGTGAGCTTCGAAGTGCCGAGCCCCGTTGATGTATCCAAACACCGCAGAGTCAGTCAATCGAAGGACGCAGTCGGGTCTCGAAACTGGGAAATTAAATTAATACGTTTCTCAACGTTGCTCCCGGATGAATCCAGTTAAACTGATTTATTTAAACATTTACGAGGTGTGGCGGATTATACCCGTTCAACCGAAATTAATACCAGTAAAGCCAAAAGTTTTTTATTAATCTTAGTGAACCTCATAAGTTTGCAATCCATCAAATAATCATTTTCTGTATGAAAAATCTATTTACCCTTATTTCGCTCCTAGTGATTCCCTTTATCATTTTTGCTCAACCGAAACCGGAATATTCATGGCGCTATTACCGCCCGGGAAATACCGGGATACAGGGTGATGTCGCCACTTCCCTTTGGGTAGATGGAAACGGCGATCCTTATATTGCTGCTAACACCGGGAACTGGGGAGAAGGTGGAGTGGCTAAATTTGATCAGTCGGAGAATAAATGGATTAATTATTCAAATGTGGATTACCAGGTCATGGGTTCATTTGATAATGGGGATATTCAGCTTCATGATATTGTTGAAGATTATAATCATAACCTCTGGATGGGGTCTTTTACCGGGGCTCTAAGGTTTAACCCTCAGACAGGGGTATCTTCAATGCAGAATTTTGGGACCTCCAATTCTGACCTTCTTGGTTTTACTATGGATATTGACCTGGCTCCCGACAGTTCTGTCTGGTTTACCAGTGGCGCATTGGTTCGTTATAATCCATCTTCGGATGAATGGACTTCCTGGGAAGGGTCCAATGTCCGTATTGCTGTCCAGCCCAAGCCTGATGGAAGCTACCTGGTTTGGTCAGCAGATACCTACTTTGGTTATGTATTTACTTTTAACAGTGCCACCCAGACTTATACTAACTATACCCCGGAAGCCATTGGTGATATAGCCGGCCTTCCCGGTAAGGATTGTGTGGATGATGCCGGGAACTTCTGGGCCTTGAGGATGTCTGACAATGGGAACTGGGAAACCCTGGAATATCAGCGCCCGGATGGGACCTGGGTATACCCGGCCCCTCCTTATGAGAATATCAGCTATTATATCGATGCTTTTAAAGCCTATGGCGATGGGAAAGCATTACTGGTGACTGCAAATGCTGAAACATGGATGTTCGATGGCACAAGCTGGAATAACTATGGCACCTGGCGCCCTAATCAGCCTACTTATTCGGTAGATACAGATGAACAGGGCAATGTATGGGTCTGTGGTGCAGAAGGGGCAGCAAAACGCGACATTATTACCGGCACATGGCAGAGATACAGGATCACCAATACCTCACAAATTGATTATTTTGTTGAGGATTTGTCGATCGATGAACAAGGAAATGTATGGTTCTGCGGAAATGCAGGAACAGGAGTAGGCGGATTCCAGAAATTCGACGGATCACGCTGGACAGGCTTCAACCCTTATACCTACGGAATTGGTTATCCTTTTCCCTTTGAAGCCGATAACACACAGGCAATCTATGCCAGGCCTTCGAATGGCGATATCGTTATAAACCCTACTTTCCATGGAATACATGAATGGGATGGCAGTAGTTTCAATGCTTTGGAGGATTTTATGACAAGTTCGGAAGGATTTGTCGAAGGTTCAGATGGAAAATTATGGAGTATAGGGGAATATTATAGCCTCCGATATTATAATGAAGCAAACTCGGAATGGATTTCTGTTCCTATCGTGGGCTGGGGAAGTAAAGTGATACAGGACCCTGCAATTCAAGGGAATATATGGGCATTGACTGATTATGAGATATTGCGTACTGATGGGAATACGACACTATCATTACCTATTGAGAATTTTCCCGGTTCTGCAGCCTGGTTTACAGGAATTGCTGCCGATCAGAATGGGATTATGTGGACAGGCACCTGGTCGCAATTCACTAGTACCGGAAGTACATTGATACGCTATGATGCCAATACAGGTGATTATCAAACCTGGTCGTATGATGAGGGTTGGCCTTTCCCCGGGGAACATGTCCGCCCACTGACCATAACACCTGATGGGCGACTTTGGATGCAATATGATTCAGAGTATCCCTCTACTAATTCCGGTATCCTTTGGTATGATGGAGTAACAGTAGAAGCCTTACCCTCTTCACCAGGGGGCGTACCACAATGGGGTGGATTGCCAACAGCACCATCAAAGACATGAAGTTCGTCCGACTGCCAATGGCTATGAGTTATGGATGAGCTGCCTTGGCAGAGGAATTGCAGTATTGGATGTGGTTACAGGTACTGTTGGGGTTCAGGAATCTGCCAGCAACTGGCCGGAAACTTCAATGACAGCAAAGCCTAATCCTGCAAGCGAAAAGGTTGATATCAGCTTCCTTCTGAAGAATTCAGGAAGAGCAAATTTATCTGTCTATGATTTACATGGACGACTCGTAAAGGAGCTGTCGAATGAAACCATGGAAAAAGGTGTGAATACAATCCAATGGGACCTGCTCAACCAGTCTGGCAGCATGACAGGCAAAGGGGTTTATATTGCGAGGCTAACCGCTGATGGAAATACAGAATCCATCAAGATTGTTGTCAGGTAATTAGATGATGCATTTTTGTGATCGCCTCAGTTGCTTCACTCAAATGCAATACAAAGGGTAAACTGGGAGTGATTACACCCCAATGTCCTCATTCCACAATTCTGGCTTTTCAATCATGAAAGTTTCCATCATGCTGATACATTCTGGACTATCGACAACGGTTACCTCTACTTGATTAGCTTTCAGGAGTTCTTCACCACCCTAAAGCTTCGGTTTCACCGATCACCACTTTTGGAATGCCATAAAGCAGGAATAGCTCCTGTGCACATTGGACTGGGGATAAGGTGGTATAAAGAATACATTCCCGGTAAACATTGGCCTTTTGCCTGCCGGCATTTTCAAGGCATCCATTTCGGCATGCAGCACAACACTGCCTTTTGTACCCTTTGATTGTGGCCCTTCCAAGTATCCTGCCTTATGAACCAGTACCGATCCAATGGGAATACCCCTTCTGAAAGGCCTGCTTTTGCTTCAGCTCTGCAGCTGATAAGAATTCATCCATGGTTTAATGGGATTGTCTGTAATTAAAACAAATATACCAGAAATTAGAATGAAAGGGATCACACAGATATTGCACGAATTGACACGAATAAAATATTCTTTATGGAGGATTATGAGTTAATGAGTAAATGTTACCTTACATATTCATGTTCATTCATCCGTGATATTGATTCGTCCGCCAGTAGGCGGATTCGTGGAAAAATAACAATCCACAAACCCGTCGATAGAAGCACGAATGAAGGACTTATTTTTTTGAGGATCTCATCCCGAAAAGCTGTTTCAGGTTGGGATCGGAAGCAAAGGCATCATATTCAGGGCTACCTTTTGGAATGAGGGCTACCTTTCCTTCGGCATCATGATGTATGCCCCATCCATACGTTTTTACCAGCGGGGAACATCGTAAACAGGCTTGTCCTTTCGAAAAGTACTGCTCCCACTCCCGGCCGAAATCTGAATCAGGCACCTCTTTTTTGAGGCTATGCACCTGAATAAGACCTCATCTGATGT